>JACPYM010000089.1 GCA_016196035.1 Acidobacteriota bacterium
CGGACAGCACAAGCCGTGCGGATGAAGCTGCTGCGCCAACCACAACGTGCAGGCTTCGGCATCTAGGAGATCGTTAAGGGGAAAGTCAATCATTCCCTAAGCTTACCCCTGGCGATGCAAACTGACTACACATGAGCCAACGTTTTTCTCTGTGCTGACACCGGAACCAGCGGCGCACTCAAACTGCTCGATTTTGGGTTGGCGAAATTGCAGCGCACCGCCGCGTCTGAAACTGCCGACGCGGACAGCCTGACGGTGCGCGGGATGGTCATGGGAACCTTCGGTTATATGTCACCCGAACAACTGACCGGCGAAGCGGTGGATGAACGCGGCGACATCTTTGCCCTGGGCGTGATGATTTATGAAGCACTCACGGGTACGCGTCCCTTCCGTGGCCGCAGCGCCGCCGAATTGCTGCACGCGATCTTGCACGAGCCAGTACACCTCGACGGCGCTGGCCCGGCGTCGGAAGCGTTGGCGGCGATTTTGCAGCGCTGTCTCGCCAAAGAGCCGTCGCAACGCTTCGCCTCAGTCGCCGCGTTGCGGGCAGAGTTGATCCCGGCCTTGTCGCAATGCCCAACGCTGTTGATGAAAGGAGAGCAACACGACCTGCCGGAAAGTGCGCACACGACGTGAATGCGCGATCCGGTGGCCAATGACAAGCGCGGCAAGGACGCAACGATTACGCGCCCGCTTCGCTGCTTCAGGAATTTGACAAGCTTTCAACCCGGCGCTTAGTATCCGCGCCTTGTTGCACATCCCATTTCAAAAAGGTTCGAGCGAATCCAGCTATGCGCGTCATTCTCGCGTCCTCTGAAGTCGTGCCGTATTCCAAAACCGGTGGTTTGGCAGATGTGGCGGGCGCGTTGCCCAAGGCCTTGGCGCGCATCGGCTGCGATATTAGCGTCATCACGCCGCGCTACACCGGGATGGGCAAACGCAGCGGCGATGTCGTCAGTCACGCGACTGGCGAGGTTTTTCTGGAGGGATTGGAAGTTCCGTTTGACGGGACGATCAAAGGCGCGCGCATCTGGCGGGATTATGCTGAAAATGCGCCGGTTTATTTCATCGAGAACGAAGAGTATTTCGGCCAGGGCTACATTTACGGTTCGGGCAATTGGGATGTGGAGCGCTTCGCCTTTTTCAGCCGCGCGGTGCTCGAATTGACGAAACGTCTGGGCGCGCCGCCCGACGTGATTCATTGCAACGACTGGCAAACCGGGTTCATTCCGGCGCATCTGGCGACAACCTTCGCCAGTGATCCTTTCTTTCAGCGCACCAAGACGCTGTTCACCATCCACAATCTGGCCTATCAGGGATTCTTCGATCCGGCACTGTTGCCGAAATTCGGCCTGAGCCGCGAGGTTTATGAGCGCGGGATGGAATTCCACAACGCGGCCAGTGCGATGAAAGGCGGCTTGTACTTTGCGACCGCGCTCTCGACCGTCAGCCGCAAATACGCCCAGGAAATTCAAACGCCCGAATTCGGCAACCAGTTGGACGGCTTCCTGCGCTGGCGCAGCGGCGATCTGATCGGCATTTTGAACGGCGTTGATTACGGCGAATGGAACCCGGAAACCGACCCGTTTTTGCCCGCGCATTACTCGATCAATAACCTGGGCGGCAAACTCGAATGCAAGCGCCGCCTGTTGGAGCGCTACCAATTGCCCGTGGATTTGGACAAACCTGTCGTCGGCATTGTCTCGCGCCTGACCGTACAAAAAGGCGTTGACCTGACTGCCGAGGCGATTAGCCGCATTTTGGATACGGGCGCGTATTTCATCCTGCTCGGTTCGGGCGATTCCCACTACGAAGGCTTTTTCCAGCAGGTGCGCGATGCGCGGCCCGCTCAGGTGGGCGTGTATTTCGGCTTCAGCAACGAGTTGTCGCATCTGATCGAGGCGGGCGCGGATATGTTCCTGATGCCGTCTTCTTATGAACCGTGCGGGCTGAATCAGATGTACAGTTTGAAGTACGGCACGGTGCCGCTGGTGCGCGGGACGGGCGGGCTGGACGATACGATCCACAACTTTGAGCGCTCGTCGGGGCGGGGCAATGGCTTCAAGTTTTACGCTTATTCGGCGGAGCGGCTGTTGGAGAAGTTTTACGAGGCGGTCTTTAATTACTACGACCGCGACACATGGCGGCGCATCCAGCGCAACGGCATGCGCGCCGATCATTCGTGGGAACGGGCGGCGCACAATTACCTGGACGCTTATCAGCGGATTGTGGCTGCCGGGCGCTAGTACTCCATCAAGCTGTAAGTGATGGATGCTGAGAGCGCATCCGGGATGTAGGGCGGGATTAAATCCCGCCCTACATCCCTCATTTTCAGCTTGATGGAGTACTAGGCCCACCACTAGCCGGGCGCTAGGCCCGCCACTACCCGCCACGAATGGTTGCTGAGGGCAGGTCAAGTCTGCCAAAGTACAAAGTCGTTTGCTATAATCGCCGCCACTCGCCGGGTAAGTGGGCCTGATGAGTGGCAGGTTGAAAGCTTTTATTTAGGAGGAAGGCAATGAGTGATTTCGTCAATGAAGTGAATGATTCCGAATGGGAAAAGGAAGTTTTGCAGGCGGGGCAGCCGGTGCTCGTGGATTTCTGGGCGCCCTGGTGCGCCCCCTGCCGCATGTTGGCGCCGACCGTCGAACAGGTCGCCGAGAAATATCAGGGCAAGGCTAAAGTCTTCAAGATGAACGTGGATGACAATCTCGAAAATCCGGCCAAATACGGCATTCGCGGTATTCCGACCATCATCCTGTTCAACAAGGGCGAAGAGGTCGAGCGCCGCGTCGGCATCCCCGGCAATGCGGTCGTCGAATTGGCACAGATGATTGAACGGCAACTGTAGTCAGTAGACAGTAGTCAGTAGACAGTAGCTGGCGGCTATCTGCTGCCGGTTTTGACTACTGACTACTGACTACTGACTACTGACTACCAAGCTATGAAAACAGATTACGATGTCGTGATTGTCGGCGGCGGGCCAACGGGCTTGGCCGCCGCCGTTTATACTGGGCGGTCGCTGCTGCGGACGTTGGTCTTGGAAAAGAACGTGCCCGGCGGCCAGATCGTCTTTTCGGCGGCGATTGATAATTATCCCGGCTTTGCTGACGGCATTTCGGGCTACGACTTTTCACAGGCGTTCCTGAAACACGCGCAGCGGTTTGGCGCAGAGGTTCGTGTCGGTGTGGGCGCTGATAAGCTGACGCGCAATGACGACGGCACGTTCACGGTTGGGCTGGGTGATGGTTCAACCGTGACGACCAAAACCGTGATCCTGGCGATGGGCCGCCATCCGCGCGAATTGGAAGTGCCGGGTTACAAGGAATACTTTGGTTACGGTGTCAGCGTGTGCGGCACCTGCGACGGCGCGTTTTTCAAAGACAAGCCGATGGCCGTCGTGGGCGGCGGCAATTCGGCGGTTGAGGAAGGGCACTTCCTGACGCGCTATGCCTCTGAAATCAAATCCATCCACCGCCGGGATCATTTCACCGCGCAAAAAATTCTGATCGAAGAATACTTGCATACACCCAACGTCCAACCGGTTTGGAACTCCGCCGTCGAAGAGATATACGGCAAAGGCACCGGCCATCAGAAAGAAGTCACTGGCATCCGCGTGCGGAACTTGCAGACCGACAAGGTCGAGGAATTTGACGTCAGCGCCGCGTTTGTCTTCATCGGCTGGCTGCCGAATTCGGGCTTGGTCAAGGATTTGGTCAAACTCGACGACCAGGGCCGTGTGCTGGTCAACGAACTGATGGAGACGGGCGTGCCGGGCCTTTATGCGGCGGGCGATCTTTGCGTGCGGCCCATCTACCAATTGGCGAACGTCGTCGCCGATGGCGTGCAGGCGGCGGTCTCGATTGAAAAATACCTGGAAGGCAAATAGGCATTTTTGCTGTCCGGGAGTTGGCTTGAAAGCTGAAAACGCGCCGCAGACTCGACCGAGTCTGCGGCGCGTTTTCGTTTGAGCGCCTCAGCCTTCATTGAGCTGCCTTCAGCCTTCTTTCAAAAATCATTCAACCAAATTTCAAACCCCCTTCAAGATTTCAAGGGCCACCTTCTCCTACTCTGCCAGCGTCGGGTTAGGGGCGTGGCGCGGCGGCTGATGCGTTTTGAAGCGGCTGACCGGGCGTGCGCCTTAACACTTTTTCCGCTCCACATCTTCGGAGGAATCACTATGAAACGTCGCTTTTCACCGCGCTTACAAATACAACTCATCAGTTTAAGTTTGACCGGTTTGCTGCTTTCGGGCTTCACCCCGCTGCCGCGCTTGGGCGCAGCTCCCGTGCACAAGCCCGCCGCAGCGCTCAGCAGCGCGCGCCAGTTAGAGGCGCGGCGGGATTACCGGGAATTGCCGTTGGGTTTTGAACCCAACCAGGGGCAGACGGCGGAACAGGTGAAATTTATGGCGCGGGGCGAGGGTTGCGCGATCTTTTTGACGGCGGATGAAGCCGTGTTGAGTTGGCGGCGCGCGACCACGGCCAATGCTCCCGCCAACCGGGAAAGCGATGTGGTCAGGATGAAAGTTGTCGGCGCCAACCCGCAAGCCACGGTCAGCGGACAAGCGCCGCAGCCCGGCAAGAGCAACTATCTCAGCGGCAATGACCGGAACAAATGGCGCACTGACATCCCCAATTACGGGCGCGTCCAATACGACGAAATCTATCCCGGCATTGATCTGGTGTATTACGGCCAGCAACGGCAATTGGAATATGACTTCATCGTTGCGCCGGGGGCGGATGCCGGGCGCATTGCGCTGGCGTTTGCAGGCGCTGAAACGCTGAAACTGGACGGCAATGGCGACTTGGTGCTGCAAACGGCGGGCGGCGAATTGCGGCAGCACGCGCCGGTGATTTATCAGGAGACGGCAGCGGGCCGGCAATTTGTCAAAGGCGGTTACCGGCTGACGAGTGAAAAGCAGGTCGAGTTTACGCTCGCCGCTTATGACCACAGCCTGCCGCTGGTGATTGATCCGGTGTTCGGCTATGCGACCTATTTGGGTGGCGTCGGCGCCGAGTCTGTCGCCGCCGTGGCGGTGGATGGCGAAGGGAATCTGTATTTGACCGGCGATACGAATGGCAGTGCTTTCCCCGGCACGAATGTGTTTTCGGGCGCGGGGGCGGCGGCCTTTGTGACCAAACTGGATCCCGGCGGGTCGTCGGTGATTTACACGACGCTGCTCGAAGGTCAAAACAATGATCTGGGCACGGGCATCGCGGTGGACGAGGCGGGCAACGCCTATGTCGCGGGCACCACTTTCTCAGGTGATTTCCCCTTGCAAACGCCGTTTGAAGACAAGCTCAATCACGGTGTCCTGGCCTGTGTCGGCCTCTTCATTTGTGTGGCGTATTGGGGCCAGTTGCGGAGCGACGGCTTTGTCGCCAAATTAAATCCGGCGGGCAATGGGCTGCTTTTCTCGACTTTTCTGGGCGGCGCGGATTACGACTATCTCAACGGTCTCGCCATCAGTGCCGACCATCGCATTTACGTCACCGGCAAAACCCTCTCGCTGAACTTTCCGGTCAAAAATGAATTCCAGAACAACACGGTCTTTTCGGGCAACGATTCGTTCGTGTCGGTGCTCGCCGCCAATGGACAATCGCTGGTCTATTCGAGTTACCTGCGCGGCACGGTCGAATCCAAAGCCATCGCCGTGGACAGCGCGGGCAACGCCTACATCGCCGGCCAGAGCGATGCCAATCTGATGCAGGTGAAAGGGGCGAATGGCAGCGCGCCGTTCCGCGCGTCAAACGCGGGCGGCACCGATGCCTACGTCGCCAAATTCAACCCGGCGGCCAGCGGCGACGCTTCGCTGGTGTACGCCACTTATCTGGGCGGCGCGGGCACCGACGCCGCGTTTGGCATTGCGGTGGACGCACAAAACCGCGCCTATGTGACGGGCGTCACGGGTTCGACGAACTTCCCGTTGGTGGCGGCGCTGGATTCGACCAATCAGGTCAACGAGGCCTTTGTGACCTGCCTGAACGCCAACGGTTCGGGCGCGGTTTTCTCGACGTTCCTGGGCGGTTCGGGCGCGGAGGCGGGCACCTGCATCACGCTGGACACGACGGGGAACATCGTCGTGGGCGGGCATACGACCTCGACCAACTTCCCGCTGGCGAGCGCGGTGCAAGGGACATTCGGCGGCGTCCGCGACGGCTTTGCCACCAAACTCGCGCCGGGCGGCACGAGCATCCTGTTCTCGACTTACGTCGGCGGCAACGTCGAAGACCAAATCAACGCTATCGTCACCGACAGCACCAGCAGCATTTACGTCGCGGGCAACACCCGCTCGGGCAATTTCCCGGTGACGGGCGGGGCGCTGCAAAGCGTTTCGCAAGGCGGACTCGATGCGTTTGCCGCGAAGATCACCTTCGCCTTGCCTGAAACCATCGGCGTTTTTGTAACCGGCGCGGCAGCCTTTAACCTGCGTAATTCGCTGACGGCAGGCCCGGCGGACATCAGCGCCTTTTTCGGTGTGCCCACGGATAAGCCCATCGTGGGCGATTGGAATGGCGACGGCATCAAGACGATCGGGCTGTTCCGCGACGGCACGTTTTTCCTGCACAACCGCAACGAATCCACCGGCACGCCGGATTTGCAATTCACTTTTGGGCAAGCCGGCGACATCCCCATCGTGGGTGATTGGAACGGCGACGGGGTGGATACCATCGGCGTATACCGGCGCGCCTCGAGTGCGCACTTCGCCAGTCTGTTCCTGCTACGCAATAGCAATAGCAGCGGGACAGCGGATGTGACGGTCAGTTTCGGCGGCTTCAATGACTTGCCGCTGGCGGGCGATTGGAATGGCGACGGCATTGACACCATCGGGACTTTTCGCAACCCGGTCGGCACCGCGACGAGCGCCACGTTCCTGCTGCGCAACAGCAATAGCGCGGGCACCGCCGACATTACCGTGAGCTTCGGCGCCTTGGGCGATTTGCCGATCACGGGGGACTGGGACGGGAATCTCACGGACACGATTGGTGTTTTCCGGGATGGCGTCTTCACCATTCGCAAGTTTAACAACACGAGCGCGGCCAGCAGCAATCAACTCACCATCGGCTTTGGCGGCAGCGGCGACAAACCGTTGGCAGGCGATTGGGACGGCTTGCCATAAGCTGACGCTGATATTCATGGCACCACATAGGGGAGAGGGCTTGGGCCTCTCCCTTTACTTTTGGGAAAACCGCGCCCAAGCAAACGATCAATTTGCCCGCCCTCCGTCGCGTTCGCTATACTCCGCCCGCATTTATGACCGCACGAATAACATTGAGCGCAGCTTGAACTCCCAACAACCAACTATGAATTTAGCAATCATCGGCGCACAGTGGGGCGACGAAGGCAAAGGCAAGATCGTTGACCTGCTCGCGCCGCACTTCGACATCGTGACGCGCTATCAAGGCGGCCACAACGCCGGCCACACCGTCATCATTCGCAAACATGGCGTAGACCAAAAATTTGTCCTGCACCTGATTCCTTCCGGCATCACGCACCCCGGCAAGACCTGCGTCATCGGCAATGGCGTCGTGGTTGATCCGCAGGCGCTGCTCAACGAGATGGACGACCTGCGTGCGCAGGGCATTGCCACCACGCCGCAAAACCTGCTGGTCAGCAATCGCGCGCACCTGATCCTGCCTTATCACGTGGCGCTGGATCGGGCGATTGAGGCTTCGCGCGGCAGCAACGCCGTGGGCACGACCATGCGCGGCATCGGGCCGGCTTACGAAGATAAAATGGCGCGGCGCGGCTTGCGCGCGGGCGATCTGACCGACCCGGCGACGCTGGCCGAAAAGCTGGCGCACAGCGTCGCCCAAGCCAACCGCCTGATTCTCTCGCTTGGCGGCGAAGCGGTTGACGAACAAAAGCTGATCGAAGACGGCGAGCACTGGTGCGCGTTGCTGGCCCCGCACATCTGCGACACGACCTACCATTTGAACCAAGCCACGCGCGCTGGCCAGACCTTGTTGCTGGAAGGCGCACAGGCCACGATGCTCGATATTGACCACGGCACCTATCCGTTCGTGACCTCGTCGAATTCTTCGGTCGGCGGGGCGGTGACGGGCACCGGGTTGCCCCCGTCGGCTATCGGGGTGGTGATTGGCGTGATCAAGGCTTACACGACCCGCGTGGGCGGCGGGCCATTCCCCACCGAATTGAACGACGCGCAAGGCGAGGCGATTCGCCAACGCGGCGGTGAATACGGTGCTTCGACCGGCCGCCCGCGCCGCACGGGCTGGTTTGACGCCGTGGTCGCACGCTATGCGGTGATGGTCAATGGCCTCAACGCGCTGGCGCTGACCAAACTGGATGTGCTGGATGAAGAGGACGAACTGAAAATCTGCGTGGCCTATCGCATTAATGGCCGTGAGACCGACCAGATTCCTTATGACGCCAATGCCATGAACGGGGCGGAACCGGTCTACGAAACAATGCCGGGCTGGCGCGCGCGCACCGTCGGCATTACCGATTTTGCTAAGTTGCCCAGCCGTGCCCAGGCTTATGTGCAGCGGCTCGCTGAATTGTCGGGCGCGCCGTTCGCCTTTATCTCTACGGGCGCGGAACGCAACGAGACGATCATTGACCGGGCGCTGTTAGCACAACTCGGCCTGCAAATCGCCGCGTAAACAGTTTTCCAGCAGCGTTGCTGAAGGCCCGGTCACTGCTGGCTGGGCCTTTTGTTTTGGCGGGTGCTTACCGCTGTGGCGATGGCGTGACCGCCGCGTGACCCGTTGAGCCAGAGGGTAAGGCGGACGGCTCGGTTGCCGGTGTTGCAGAGGCGGCAGGGCTGGCGGATGGCACTGCCGTAGCCGCCGGTTTCTCAGACCGCTTCAGGCTGATGTAACCATAACCAAGCAGCAGGGCGAGCACGGCGAAAAGCGCCAGGAAAAAGCCAAAGCGCAACAGCCAGCGCAAAGTGCCACTTGGATTGCCACTTGGATTTGATGATGAGGGGAACTGGGATTCGGGCTTCATCTGCACCTGCTCCTACCGGTTTGAATGGTGTCATGCGAGGCGAACTCATCTTAAAGAACCAAAGTAAAACGTGTCAACGCGCCCAGGTTACAGCGCAGAACGGTTTGTAACGTTTCCAGAGATGTGGTCACTTGCTGGCAAGAGGTGTCTTTCAGCCAATGCGGCGGCCAGCAAGGCCAGCCCCGCCGTATATTAAAGTTTGCAGCGGCGCAGTCAGACTTCACCGGTGGAATTTGAGCGCACTCCTGCAACACGCATCCCGCTTTGAAAACTTCGTTGGACGCCTGCACACGTAGGCGTAATCTGTTCCCCCAAGGGCCTGCGCCCGTCGCGCTGATTGAAGCGGTGTTACACCAGGAGAGAAGTTTATGAGATCAAAAGGCTCAAGCGCATTTGCCGCGACCATGGCGTTGATGGTGGCAGGCGGTTTTTTAGTCTTGTCGGCCATTGGCGCGGACACGTGGGTCGCGGCGGTGATTAAGGAGTTTATCGCTGCTTTGAAAGAGAGCAGCGGCTATAACCCGGAAAAATATTTCCGGCGCGTCTCGCTGTATGGTGAAACGCGCGCGCAACTCGAAGTGTTGGCCACCAATCGTTACCTGCAAATCTATTTTCTCTTCGCCATCGCGACGGCGGGACTTTCGTACATTTTCGTCAAGAAGGAAATGCCCATCTATAACCGCCGCAATCGGGCGACGCTGGTGGCGCTGTTGCTGCTGATGATGCTGCCGATGGCCCTGGCGACGGTGACTTACGGCGAAATCTTTGCGGCGCTGGCGACCAAAGTCGTATCCATCGCGATTTTGATTTTGATGGGCATCTTTGTGACGACCGAAATGATGCGCGTGCGTCCGCAAGGCGTCTTAAGCCGGCTGTTTCATCTGTTGGTGATTGCGCTGGTGTTTGCGCAGGGCGTGCTTTTGCCCGGACTCTATGGCTGGTATGTTTTACTGCGGAATGGCTAAGGCCGTTGGTGCGCAGACAGCCTTGCATTGTCAGGCCCGCGCCGCCGCCAGCAGGGCCATGCTCAGCTTTAGGCCTTGTTCATTTGTCATTACCTGGCAGCGCATTCCGCAATGAACAGGACAAATGAACGATCAGCCCCAGGCCTCGCAGCACTGCCTGCCTCAAACGGTCAAGCTATTTTTGAACAAAGCCTTACTCACCTAACCCCTTCCGACCAAGTGATGTTGCGCCTTGCCAGCGGTGTGGCTGACACCTGCCTGCCCGCTGGCATCTGGCTGGTTCGCCAGCTACAATGCCGCTCGCTTTTCAGCATCGTGCTTCCCCAGAGGCAAAAGTCCGTGCTCCCCAATGCCGAGTTGAGAAATCGCCCTTTGTTAATTGTCTGCCTGGGCGGAACAGTCTTCTGACTGGCGCCGGGCATCACTTGAGGTGGTAATGAGCAGAACATTGTTTGCTAACTCTCGCCGGCGTCTAGTGGCGCTGCCAACGCTTGCGCTAGTCGCCCTCTGGGCTGGTGCCTGTACGCAGCACGCGGGGCCAACGGCAGATTCCAACGCGGCTATGTCGCACGCCGAGCATGCAGCGGCCAGCGCGCCACAGGTAAAAGCTACGCCGCGCGTCCCCGACCATTTCTTAAACCCGGATGAGGCTAAGCCCTTTCCGGTCACACTCGACCCGAAGACCTTCACAACGCCTTCCGTCATCAAAGCTTATCAATTGGCGAAAGACATTCCCGCAGTGCTGGCGCAGCAGCCTTGCTACTGTTACTGCGACGCTGGGTCTGGACATAAGAGCCTGTTGCATTGTCACGTAGACGATCACAGTGCTACCTGACAAGTCTGTCTCAAGGAGGTTCTCCTTGTCGGCCAGATGCATAAGGATGGCAAAACAGCAGTGGAAATCCGCGCAGCCATCAACAATAACGAATGGCGCAACGTGAAGCTGGATTAGCACCGCTGCGCTGCCCGCCGGACAGAGTCGTTTTGAGAAGGTCAAACATGCGGCGTTTATTGCTAATCATCATGCTGGGATGCGGCAGTTTGCTGGGCACCGGGGCGAGTTTTCCGGCCCGGCTGCAATCCCTCACTGTCAAAAATTTCCTCAACCCCGATGCGCCCCTGGTGCGCGAATCCTTAGTGCTGGTCGAAGGCACGAATTTTACGAACCTGGAAGAGAATGATCCGTTCGGCACGCCGACCACGCTCGCGGGCGTGCAGGTTCTGGCGGATGGCATACCACAGCGAATCCGTTCGGCTGCGCCCACGCGCGTCGTTTTCATTCTGGATGCGGCGGGACTGCCTACGCGCGCGCTGGAACTGCGCCCGAAAACCGGCACCCCGCTCACGACGCAAATCACGCTGGTCAATGCCTGGCCCGCCGTGGTGGTGCAAAGCACGGGTGAGGATAGCGAAGCGTTTATTCCCTCCGGACTATTCACCAACGATCCGGGCCAAACGTTTTTGCGGCCGTTGACCAGCGATCCGATTCCCGTTGCCTTGGCGCGTGAGACGCTGGTGCTGATTAACGGCAGTGGCTGGCGTTTTGCCGCCAATGTCAGCGTGCGTTTGAACGGCACCCCCTGCAAAGTGGTCAAGGTGGGGCCTTCCGGTTTATTCCCGGGGCAAGATGAATTGGCTTTTTTGGTGCCGCCAATCCTGGCGAATTATGGGCCAGTAGACGTGGTGGTCACCGTGGCGGGCCGCGAGGCGAACTATGCGCGGCTGGTGTTGGGGCGCGAGTAACGGGTTGGCAAGGCAAGTTCGCCAAGTTGCGGGTGTGGCCCCACTTGGTTTTCGGATACGCTCGGAACACGGAGTCAGCCAGGTCTCAGACCTGCTTCCGTGTTTGTCTTTTTTTGCGCAGTAGGAGCACCACCAAACAAGATGAGTTTCGCAAGAGCCAGCGGTATTCTGCTGCATCCGACCTCACTGCCGGGCCGGTATGGCATTGGCGATTTGGGGCAGGCTGCCTATGACTTCGTGGACTTTTTAGCGGAGACCGGGCAGCGCCTGTGGCAGATTTTACCCTTAGGGCCGACGGGGTATGGCGATTCGCCGTACCAGTGCTTTTCCGCCTTCGCCGGCAATCCGCTGTTGATTAGTCTGGAAGCGCTGGCGGAAGACGGTTGGTTGGACGCCAGCGACCTTGCCGCAGCGCCAGCCTTTTCCGCCGAACGAGTGGATTACGGCCCGGTCATCGAATGCAAAAACAAATTGCTGTGGCGAGCGCACGCGAATTTTAAGACGCGCGCCACTGATGAAGCCAAGCGCGAATATCTGGAGTTTACCGAAGGCGCTGTCCACTGGCTGGAAGATTACGCCATGTTCCGCGCCATCAAAGATGAGCACGACGGCACGGAATGGACGAAGTGGGAGCCGTATTTAAGGGCGCGTGAAAATCAGGCGTTGCACTTTTTCCGTGAGAACCACGCCACGCAATTGAGCGGACAGCGTTTTTTTCAATATTTGTTTTTCAAACAGTGGGTGAAGCTCGCGCATTACGCCAATGAGAAAGGCATCCGCATCATCGGCGATGTGCCGATTTTCGTCGCGCACGACAGCGCCGATGTTTGGGCGCATCCGGGCTTGTTTCATCTGGACGAAGCGGGTCAGCCCACCAAAGTGGCCGGTGTGCCGCCCGATTATTTCAGCGAAACCGGCCAATTGTGGGGCAATCCGCTCTATCGCTGGGACGTGTTGAAACGTGCGGGTTATCGCTGGTGGGTTGAACGGCTGCGCGCATCGTTGGCGCAAGTGGATATCGTGCGGCTCGATCACTTTCGCGGCTTTGAAAAATACTGGGCTGTGCCGGCGGGCGAAACGACGGCGGTCAACGGTCAATGGGAAGAAGGCCCCGGCGCGGCGCTTTTTAAGGCGCTCAAAAAAGCCCTGACGACCGCGAGCGGCGAACTGCCGATCATTGCCGAAGACTTGGGCTTCATCACGCCGGAAGTGGACAAGCTGCGTGAACAATTCGGCTTTCCCGGCATGCGCATTCTGCAATTCGCCTTTGGCACCGACCCGCAAGCGGATGAATTCAAGCCCTACAATTACAAACCCAATTCGGTGGTTTACACCGGCACGCACGACAATGACACGGCGGTCGGCTGGTTCCATGAAGATGTGGGCGACAGCACACGCGCGGCGGATGAAGTAGCTGAAGAACGCGCCTTCGTGCTGAAATATCTGAACAGTGATGGCCGCGAGATCAATTGGGATTTGATCCGGCTGGCGTTAGCTTCGGTGGCCAACACCGCGATCATTCCGTTGCAGGATGTGCTGGGTTGTGGCCGCGCAGCGCGCATGAATGTGCCCGCGCGTGAAAGCGGGAACTGGGGCTGGCGTTACGAAGCCGCGCAGTTGACGCCAGAGTTGCGCGCCCGTCTGAAAGAAATGACGAATGTTTATGGCCGTGACCGGCATTTACTGAAATTGCAGCAAACCCAGGCCGCGCCAAACGAAGGTTAAGCTCTTTGATGAAGAGAGAGGTCAATTAGAAAGCCTATGGAACATCCCGCATTCACTGCACAGATAAAAGGCCAGCACCAAGTTCATGGCTTTTCTCTCTGTTCCTTGATCTACCTTGGCCTGGCGCTTTCTTTCCTCAGCGTGCTTGCCACTGCCGTCCCTGCCCAAACGCAAAAACAGAAGCCCAGCGAGGACGAAACGACGATTCGCATCTCGACCGAGATTGTGTTGCTCGACGTGCAGGTTTTGCGCAAGAGGACGGGCGTCGTGGTCAGTTCGCTGAACAAAGACGACTTTGATGTTTACGAGGACGGCGTCAAACAGGAGATCAGCTTCTTCGGCAAAGACAAACTGCCGCTCTCGATCATGCTGCTGATAGACACGAGCGGCAGCGTGCGCCCGGTGATCGAAATCATTCGCGATGGCGCGATGGAAGCCCTGCGCCGTTTGAAACCCGATGACGAAGTGGCCGTGATGGTGTTTGGCGAACAGACCAAGTTGATCCAACCCTTCACCAAAGACCGCCTGCAAATCGTCTCGCAACTGGGCAGCTTGCTCAGTTCCACCCAAGTGGGCGTCGGCACCTCGCTGCATACGGCCTTGCGTGATGCCGCCCGCACGATGGAGACGGCCAGCAATCCGCTCAGCCGCCGCGTTATTGTTTCGGTCACTGACAATATCGCCACGGCCTATCGTTGGGGCGACGTTGCCGAGCAGGACGTGACCGACAGCATCTACGATTCCGGCAGCGTCGTCTGTGGCGTCGTCGTTAAAACCCAAGGCCCCAAGTCGCTGAACATCTTTGATCGCGTGGACAAGAACGACCCGTACCGCCGCCGCATCAACCTCGAACGCTTTGTTGATGAAACCGGCGGGGAAGTGCAGTTCGTGCCGGTCATCGAAGTGAATCAGAAGTTGACCGAACTGATCGAACACCTGCGCACGCGCTACAGCCTGGGCTATACCTCGACCAATCCGAATCTGGACGGCAAGTTCCGCCGCGTGCGCGTGACGGTCAGCAAACCGGCGCAAAAGGGCGAAGGTGAAATGCAGGTGCGCACGCGACAGGGGTATTATGGGCGGGAACGCAAACAACCTTAACGAGGAACAAGATTGAACCGATGAACCGCGCTTCTTTGATTCTCCCTCATCCAGCCGATGCATTCGTTTCCACGCAACCGCTCGGCGCGCTTTACACGCCGTTGCAAACGACCTTCCGCGTTTGGGCGCCCACGGCCAGCGAGATCAAGCTGCATCTTTACCAGGCGCCCGCCGGCGGCAAAGCCAATGTCATCGAGCTTTTTCGCCATCCGGATGGCGCTTGGGACACGACCATCAGCGGTGATTTGCGCGGCTGCTATTACACCTACACGGCGGCAGGCGCCGATCCGCGCTTCAACCCGCAGCGCGAATTGCTCGATCCCTACGCGCAAGCGGTGACAGGCTACGATGGCCGCGCCATCGTTGTGTGTGACAAGACACCTGTGGCCGACCGGCCCACGTTCCCCATCTCTGAAGCCGTCATTTACGAAGCTCATCTCCGCGATTTCACGATTGATCCGGATAGTGGCGTGCAGCGGCGCGGCAAGTATCTGGGGCTGACTGAAACCGGTACGCATCTGACCCAGCGGCCCGACATCAAAACCGGCTTGGCGCATTTGCTCGAACTCGGCGTCAACGTCGTGCAGTTGCTGCCCATTGGTGAATGCCACAATGACAAAGCGAATGACTTGTATGGCTGGGGTTACGACGCCGTGCATCATTTTTCGCCGGATGGCTGGTATGCGACCGAGCGCTTCGACGCGCGGCGCGTGCGCGAAGTCAAACAGATGATTGATGCCTTGCACCGGCATGGTTTGCGCGTGACCTTGGATGTCGTCTTCAACCACACGTTTGAGTCCATCCCGAAAAACCGCGTTTATAGTTTTGAAGGTCTGGTGCCGGGCTATTACTACCGGCTCAAACACGATGGCAGTTATTGGGACGGCTCAGGCACGGGCAATGAGTTCCGCAGCGAAGCCCCGATGGCGCGCCGCTACATTTTGGATTGTTTGAAGCATTGGGTGACGGATTACAAGGTGGACGGTTTCCGCTTCGATCTGCTGGGGCTGATTGATCGCGAGACGATTGAAATGATGGTCGCGGAACTGCGCGCCCTCGAGCCGCAATTGCTCATTTACGGCGAACCCTTGGCGGGCGGAACGACGCCCATCGAAGTCGTGCACAAAGGCGCGCAACGGGGGAAAGGCTGGGCGGTTTTCAACGATCATTTCCGCGATGCCTTGAAGGGGAATGTTTTCAATGCGCGGGTGGGTGGCTTTGTGCAAGCGGGCGTCAATCTGCCCGGCGTAAAGCGCGGACTGGCCGGGGCGATTGACGATTTTACGGATTCGCCGCTCGAAACGATCAATTACGTTGAATGCCACGACAATCACACGCTTTGGGACCGGCTTTACATCAGCACCGCGGACCAGGCGGACGTGACCGAAGCCGACCGCCGGGCGATGGATAAATTGGCTGCCGTCCTGATTCTGACAGCGCAGGGGATTCCCTTCCTACACGCCGGGCAGGAATTCCTACGCAGCAAGGGCGGCAATCACAACAGCTACAATCAGCCGGATGCCGTCAACATGATTCGTTGGCAAGAGAAGGCGGAAAACCGCGATATTTTTGATTACTACCGGGGTTTGATCGGGTTGCGGCGCGCGCATCCGTTGCTGCGTCAGGAAAATATTAACGAGTTGCGGAAATCTTTGAAATACTTTGATGAGAATCTGCACTTACCGGTGCCAGAAGGATGTCTCGCGTTCCAGTTAGAAGACACGGCTGGCCGGGATGAATGGTCAAGGATGCTGATGTTAGTGAATCCCCAACCGCAAATTCAGGCATTCATCATCCCCGTAGGGGCGTGGCAGGTCTATGCCGATGCTCACCGTAGCGCCGTTATTCCGTTTGATCAGTACGAAACCACGTCGGAAATCCGCGTTCCGCCACGCAGTGCCCTGCTGCTGGGCGAACGCCATCAAAAAGTGAATCCGTAGATATTGACCGCGCGCCGCGAAACAGGCCGGCGCAGCCAATGCGCCAGTTCTACGCTGGCTGTTGGCCTAGCTCATCTGGCGCGGTTATTTCCGGGCAGTCGGTTTCTGCCAATTTGGTGTCAGGCCAAATGAGGTTATTTACAATGAGCAAGTTCCCCTCCGCTCTCATTGTTGTCGTCCTCTTGAGTTTTACGCCGGTCTTGTGGGCCGACGAGGGCATGTGGACGTTCGACAATCCGCCATTGCGATTTTGGAAAGAGAAGTACAGCTTCGAACCCACGCAGGCGTGGCTCGATCATATCCGGTTGAGTACGGTGCGATTAAATGAAAGCAGTGCCGGTGGCGCGACCGGTTGTTTGGTTGGGCCGGATGGTTTATTGCTGACCAATCAACACGTCGGCGCCGGACAAGTCAGCAAACTTTCCCCCTCAGGCCGTGATTTCGTCAAAGAAGGTTATTACGCCCGCACGCGCGACGAAGAGTTGCGCTGTCCCGACATGGTCGCCACCGTGCTGGTTAAGTATGAAGATGTCACGCAACGCATTCGCCAAGCCGTCAAACCCGGCGCCACGCCCGCCGAAGCCGCCGAACAACGCCGCCTGGCCAGCCTGGCCTTGGAAAAAGAGCAACGCGAAGCCTCTAGCTTATCCTGTGAAGTCGTTTCGCTCTACAACGGGGGCGAATACTGGCTCTATTACTACAAACGCTACACCGATGTCAGGCTGGTGTTTGTGCCCGAAGAGCAGATCGCTTACTTCGGGGGCGATTACGACAACTTCACCTTTCCGCGTTACAGCCTCGACATCGCTTTTTTGCGCGTTTATGAAAACGGCCAGCCGCTCAAACCGCAGCATTATCTGAAATGGGCAAGCCAGGACGTCTGCGAAAATGAATTGGTGTTTGTGCCGGGCTTTCCCGGCTCTTCGGCGCGTTTATCTACGGTGGCCCAACTGCGTTATCAGCGCGATCACGCCAACCCCACCCAAATTCATCTCTTGCAAGCGCGCCTGGACGCCGTTCACAAATATTCCGCGCGTGGCGAAGACCAGCGACGGCAGGTGGCCTACACCGAGCGACTGCTGAGCAACGCGCTGAAACGCTTCAACGGGCAACAGGCCGGGCTGCTCAGCGTCGGGGTGTTTAAGAAAAAAGTGGCCGAGGAACAAGCCTTGCGCAAAGCTGTCCTTGACCGCCCGAATTGGCAGAAAATGTTTGGCGATCCCTGGCAGGAAATTCAACGGGCCTATCAGCAAATGCCCAGCTACGGAAAACGGCTGGCCTATAGCAATTTGGCCGTTTCGCGCGCAGGCACGCTGGCTTCGTTCATGGTGCGGTATGCCGAAGAGGCTGCCAAACCCGATGCCCAGCGTTACGAAGAGTTCCGCGAAGCGCGCTTGCAGAGTTTGCGCTTCACCATCCTCGCGCCGTCGCCGCTTTATTTGGAAATGGAAGAGGCGCTGCTGGCCGCCTGGTTGAGCGACGCTCAGCAGGTGTTGGGCGCACAAGACCCGTTTGTGGTCGCCGCGCTGAATGGGCAAACCCCGGCGGCGGCAGTGAAAGCCGCGCTGGGCGGCACGCAATTGCACAAAGTGGAATTCCGCCGCCAATTGTTTGAGGGCGGCCCTGAAGCGATTGCCAAAGCGGATGATCCCTTGCTGGCGTTGGCGCGGCGCATCGAACCGGTCATGCGCCACTTGCGTGCCTGGAATGAAACCAACGTCCTGAATGTCGAAGCCAGCGCCGGGGAACGCGTTGCCAATGCGCGCTTCGCCGTCTATGGCAAGAGCACCTACCCGGATGCCAATTTCAATCTGCGCATTGCTTACGGCACGGTGGCGGGTTACGACGAGGGCGCGCTGCGGGTGCCGTTCAAGACGACCTTTTTCGGCTTGTTTGAACGCGCTTTCGCTTTCGGAAAAAAAGAGCCGTTCGGCTTGCCGCAACGCTGGCTGGCGGGCCAAAGCCAGCTCAACCTGGGCACGCCGCTCAATTTTGTCTACAACGCCGACACCATCGGCGGCAATTCCGGCAGCCCGGTCATCAACCGCCGGGGCGAAATCGTCGGCATCAATTTCGACGGCAACATGCAAAAGCTGGTCAATCGCTGGTTGTATGTTGACGAAGAACACAACGCCAATCCGTCCAGTTCGCAGAACGGCAGCCGCGCGGTCGGCGTGCACACCGCCGCCATTATCGAAGCCTTGCAAAAGCTCTATGACGCGGGCGCACTGGTCAAAGAAATCAAGGGCGACTAACACACAAGCAAATTGTCCTTACCAAAGGCGCGGCGCAACTCTGCAACAAGAGTTACGCCGCGCCTTTGCGTTCCTGGCGCTTTGCGTTAAATTCTCCGCCGCAATGCAAACCCAAACGAATGCAAAACCAACTGCCCCAAATGCCAAAGACGCCAAAGAGCAAGCCTACCTTTATGACCTGTATGTAGTCCCACTCTGGCGCGAAGCCTTTGACCAGATGGTGGATGAAGAGGTCAAAATCCCCGCCGAGTTGCTTGAGAAAGGGGTTTTCCTGGATGCCGAATGCGGCACGGGCGCGTATGCCGTGGATTTGTTGTTGCGCGCCGGCAAAGGGGCCGTCGTCGTCGGGGTGGATGCCAGCGAAGAAAAACTGGTGCTGGCACGGGGCAAGGCTTCGATTCAGATGGTGGCTGACCGCGTGACGTTTCGGCAGGGCACGTTGCAGGCGTTGGGCGTAGCCCCGGCTGCGTTCGATTGGGTCATTGCTGACGCGTCGCTAATTCCGGCCAACGAAATTGCCGCTGCCCTGGTTGAATTGCACCGCGTCGCCAAACAAGGCGCGACGCTGGTTTTGAAGCTGACCACGCGCGGCAGCTTTGATGAATTTTTTTCGGTGTATTGGGAGGCGCTGTACGATATGGATTTGACCGCATATACGCCGCAACTCGAAGCGCTCACTTCCGCACGCCTGACCGTCAGCGACGCCGAGGCCCAGGCCGCGCGCGCCGGTTGGAAAAGCATCCGCAGCGTCACGCGCAAAGAAACGTTTCCGTTTGCCGATGGCGCGACCTTCCTGGCGTCACCGCTGATTGAAACAGCGTTTTTGCATGACTGGTTAGCTCTGCTGCCTGATGGCGCGACGCGCGCGCGCGTCAAGCAGCACTTGCCTGCGGTGATTGACCGCGCGCGTCACGAACTGGATTTTGACGTTTCGATTAAAGCGACTTTGGTAATCGCACAGAAATAGCCACACCTGGGTACGCACCGCTTCCAGCGTGCAGGCTGGGCGTCGGACTGAATAATGCCGGAGGGGCATCCTTTCAGCAGCAAGCTGTCTCACGCCACGACTGCCCGCTGGAAGCGGTGCGTGGCTTTGCACAAACCGCTCAATTTGCATAAGTCGTTCAAGGTTTGCACAAATCGGTTAGTTACATTGCCTTATTTTGCAAGGCGATATGAGTCCCCGATTTGTGCAAAAATCCG